>NC_009793.1 GCF_000018045.1 Citrobacter koseri ATCC BAA-895
TCGCCATATCCCGATACAGGGAACTTCGGGCTTTACCCGTCAGTTCCGTCGCCTGTCTCACCGTCACCCACGCCATTGTCTCACCCCGCTATTTTTGAGACAGTATACCTGACAGGCGCACACCATGCCCGGAAGGAAAGAATCATGACAAAACAGGAAAAAACAGCCCTCAATATGGCTAAATTTATTAAGGAGCAGTCGCTGCTATTGCTCGATAAACTGAATGAGCTGGATATGGATACCCCGGCCGACATGTGCGAGCGGCTACACGAGGATGCGGAAACACTCTGGCAGGTGATGCGGGATAAGCTCGGGGAGGAATAACAGCACCGGCATGGCCGGTGCTGGCATTTATTTTTTGCCGAACGGCCACCACCGGCGGGCAGGTTTGTCCTCCGGCAGTTCAGGTACCGGCACGTTAAAATAGCGGCTGTTATATTCCCGCATCAGCTCCGCTTTCAGCTTCTCGTTCACCGCGCTTTCCCCGTGCCGCTCACTCACCACGTCAATCATCGCGTTAATCTGCTCCGGTGAGCACTTCCCGGCATCAACCACCTGCACACCGTTCTCGATGGCGAACCGCTCCACCTTGCGATAGAGGTAATCACACAGCTTCATTCCTGTGGGTTTGTTCCGTTCCCATTGCGGATTTTTACCAGTGAAAAAGTACGTGGCTTTTTCGTCGCTGTTGAGCCGCTCGTCATACATCCCGATGGATTTCATCATCGCCAGATGCTGGGCCCGGTCGACAAAACAGAAAACATACGCCCCGGTCTGCCAGGCGAGCACCACCATATCTTCCAGATGCTCGCTGGTCGGCATGATGCAGCGCTCGCCGTTCCGGTCCTCCGCGTCTTCAATAAATACCATGTACAGCGCCATAATCCCTCACTCCGTTGTCATAAATTTAAAGCACGCAAACAACCGTTCACGATCCAGCTCTGCCGTTTTGCGGGCCTCGCCGGTCTGTGGGTTCACGATTTCATCCACCGACAGGATTGCCCGCTGCACCCTGACCTGCGTCGCCCGGTCCGGGCAGATGTACCAGATTTCATCGATGCCGTTAGCTTTGCGGTTGAACAGATACCCGGACACCACTTCCTGATACCGGCGACGGCTCTTGACGGTGCGCTCCACCTCAAACGCCACCGTTTTACCGTCCAGCTCCGCCAGGGCGTCCGGCACTTTCATGCCTTTAAGACTCAGACGGTGCAGAATGCGCCAGCCGGTGGCCCCTCTGGCTTCCATATCAAGGCGCAGGGATTGCACGGCCAGCCGGTGCGGCAGATGTGCTGCCGACACCCTTGACGGCTGAAACGGAATAACATCCGCCAGCGGTTCGTCCTCGTCGAACGAGAACGCCACGCCATGCGGCGTCAGCCCCCACACGCTGACCTGACGGCCGTCCACCGGATATTTGGTCCGGACCAGCAGCCCTTTCGCCACCAGGCTGTCGAGGAAGCGGTAGACCGGCTGCACCGCCGCAATCCCCAGCCGCCGCGCAACCAGCTCCGCCGTGGAACACAGCTCTTCCCGCAACCAGCGCAGGGTCAGCCGGGTTTTCTCCGCGTTCCGCGCCTGTCGTTTCGCGTGGCTGACGTTGTACAGCTCCAGCGCCATCAGTAAATCCCCGCAAAATCATCATCCGCTTTCGGCCCGCCGCCGTCGGCCGGGGGCCGGAACTCCGCCAGGGGATCGGTTTTCGCCAGCACCGGGAAACGCTGCAACGGGATTTCCCGGCGCTCAACCCGCAGCGGACTGCTGAACGCCATCCGGGCCACACCCAGCCCGGTCATGACCGCGAACCCGTCCGGCAGGTGTTGCAGGGTGTTCACGTCAAACAGCGGCCGCGCCTCCTTCTGGATGAAGCTGTCCCCGCTGATATGCTCCACGTTCCCCGCCTCCCGGCTGGCACGGCGGCGCTCCACGTCCACCCTGATTTCCCCGGTCTGCCCCGCCGCCCACTGCGCGGACTCCAGGCAGGCCGCCCGGTAAAACCAGCGGATCGGCGTGTTATCCAGTACCGTGGTTTTCACAAATTCAGCGGGCAGATCCTGCCCGCACTGCCCGAAATCGCCCAGCGACTGGTGCGCGAGCAACAGATTGCAGTCCCGGCTGCGCAGCGTCCCCAGTGCGTTCAGTACATACTTCGACAGCAGATATTTAATTTCATCGAGCATCACGCTGACGTGTGGCCACTCCCGGAACTCGTCCCGCGCAATGATGATTTGCGCGCAGCGGGCAAACAGCATTTTTTGCACACGGATCACCGCCTCGTCGTCCATCGAGCCGATAACGTACAGGCAGCCGCCGCCGTTGATAATCCCCGCCACATCGATGCCACTGTCCGTCTGCAGGACGCTCAGGTCAGCGACGTTTTCCAGCCTAGTGATCAACCCCTTCACGTCCTTTTTCAGGGCCTCCGGCAGCGCGTACGCCGCCGCCAGCACCTGCTGAATGTTTGCCCCCTGCGGAAACTGCTCCGCAATCAGCTTCGCCGCTTTCTGCTCGCTGATGCGGTAGTGGTCCGCCACGTCGCCGGTCTCGCCCAGGTTAAGCCCGGCAATCAGCAGGTTTTTCAGCGCGTACTGGTCGAGATCGCGGAACAGATTCAGCTGCGCCGGTTTCCCCGGCCGCAGATCCAGCAGGGTGAAGTCCGGACAGTGCGCCCGGAAGACGTGCGGCGCCCATGCGTCCCCTTTGGGGTCGAAGTACACCACCGCGTCCCCGAAATCGCGTACGCAGCGAATGAGCGCGTTGGTGGCCATCACGCTCTTGCCGCTCCCGGGCAGGCCGAGGATCTGAATGTTGGTCTTGCGCCAGGTATCACGCGGAACCAGCACCGGCTTGCCCTGCTCATCCTTACCCAGAAACACCGCCTGCTCCTGCCGGGCCTGCTCCGAGGAAAAATCGGCCAGCGCATTAACCGGTACCGGCTCCCCGAAATGCAGGTGGCGCACGTCGGTCATCTCTCCTGTCCGCTGGCTGCTGCGCCGGCTCTCCTGATTCAGTTTCGCGTTCACCGCCTCGTCAGCAGCCGCAAAATGACCGTCAAGCAGCAGGAACGCCAGCAGCCGCGCCAACACAATCCCGACAGCCAGCCCGCCCGCGCACCAGGCAATCCCGAACAGGTTAGCCGGCTGCAGCAGGTAATAATCTGCGTTTGCGTAGAGGTCCGGACGCAGGACGGTTTCTCCCCAGCTCTCGATAAACACGGCGACAACCAGCCCCCCCAGAAGGGCCAGACCGGCCGCGCCGGTCAGCCAGTACGCGTAGTTCCAGACATGTCGACGTGCCCTGACCATCCGCCCGGGCGAATCCAGCGAGGCCAGCACCGAAAATGGCGCTGGCCGTTTATTATCGCGCTTATAGCGATCGGCATACTCCCGTCGCTCCTTATGACTCAGCCCCACAAAACGCATCCGTCCGGCCCAAAGTTCAGCCAGACCGAAAAACAGGCCGATAACTAGGAAAGCCCCGGCCAGACCGTAATACTCCTGGTACAGCCAGCTGACCCACGGATAAATCTGCCGGGCCAGCTCCGGAATGTGCCACTTCCAGGCAAGCGAATCCGTATTAAACATGTTCTCTCTCCTTCAGACGATGGTTTGCCGGCGTGATGTGCAGCCCCCGCTGCACAAGCCGCGGACATGCCCCAAGGCATGGCGGCGGCGGTCACGTCCGTGGTGATTGCGTTCAGCTTTCACCACGGAGGCCAGCCTCTTTCCGCCCCATGCGGAAAAGGCGCAGCCCCGGAGGAACAACGAGCACGCCCCAGCGTGTGAGAGGAAAAGGCGGCACCCCAGTGCGGTCTTTTCCGGTGTTCCGGCCCCCGTCAGAGTTCGCCATAGCGAGCGGCTGACCACCCGCAAAATCAGGAGCAGCTTTGCTGCTTCGCCAGGTGCGTCCAGCACCGTGGATTTTTGTGGGTGGTCAGGCGTGAGCCTGACGGGGGCCGGGTGAATTTCTGGCGTGGCCGGCGTCCAGCCGGACGGAGCCAGAAAGAGGGGGAGAGACCGTGCGTCGGTGGCGTCCAGCCAGCGTAAGCAGGGGATATCCCCCTGAGGTCAGCCACGCCCTCGCGGGGATGACCTGTATTTCTCCGTAAGGAGAAAAAAGCAACAGAGATAGGTTAACGTAAAATGTTCAGCGAAAAACCGATATGATTCACCTATCCTGGTAATTTATTATCAGGGAATATAAAGACTTAATCAGGGGACAATATGCCACATCAGCGCGTCCGGTGTCCGTCTTGTAGGTGCCGGGGAAATTGCGCCTCCTCGCTCACTCGGTCGCTACGCTCCGGCCGTGAGACTGCGGCGGGCGCTGCGGACACATGCAAAGTTACCCACAGATTCCGTGAATAAGCAGGGGACTAACATGTGAGGCAAAACGGCAAGGCCACGCAGGTGGCGTTTTTCCATAGGCTCCGCCCTCCTGACTGAGTTCACATAAACAGACGCTTTTTCGGTGCATCTGTGGGAGCCGGTGGCTCAACCATGAATCAGTCAGGAGTGGCGAAACCCGACAGGACTTAAAGATCATCACCGTTTCCGATGAATCGCTCCCTCTTGCGCTCTCCTGTTCCAACCCTGCCGTTTCCCGGATACCTGTTCCGCCTTTCTCCCTTGCGGGAAGTGTGGCGCTTTCTCATAGCTCACACTCTGGTATCTCGGCTCGGTGTAGGTCGTTCGCTCCAAGCTGGGCTGTAAGCAAGAACCCCCCGTTCAGCCCGACTGCTGCGCCTTATCCGGTAACTGTTCACTTGAGTCCAACCCGGAAAAGCACGCAAAACGCCACTGGCAGCAGCCATTGGTAACTGGGAGTTCGCAGAGGATTTGTTTAGCTAAACACGCGGTTGCTCTTGAAGTGTGCGCCAAAGTCCGGCTACACTGGAAGGACAGATTTGGTTGCTGTGCTCTGCGAAAGCCAGTTACCACGGTTAAGCAGTTCCCCAACTGACTTAACCTTCGATCAAACCACCTCCCCAGGTGGTTTTTTCGTTTACAGGGCAAAAGATTACGCGCAGAAAAAAAGGATCTCAAGAAGATCCTTTGATCTTTTCTACTGAACCGCGATCCCCGTCAGTTCAGAGGAGGACGATGGTGCCACCGTTCCACCCTGAACATCCCGGATATAGTTTGCCTGACATGCGACCAGAAGAAAGCCTGAAAAAATCAATATAAAAAGAAAAACAACCTTTACCTTTTTCATATACCTTCCCTGTATTTAAAAACCCCGGTATTCATCCCTGAACACCGGAAGTCTGTATTTCAAATCATCCTTGATAACTTTTGCTTACCAGTTACCATCCCGGTAAACAAAGGATACAAAGTAATCAAATTTACTAATATCGATTACATTTTTAAAGTGTGGCTGTAATATCGAAACCCATGATTTTTCAACATCAAACCAACCATTATTAATATTATCCTTTAAAGGCATCCCCAGACTTTCAATGACAGAACCATCATCACCGAAGTCTTTTGAGTATTCACCACCTTTAAACTCTTCGGTTTTCTTATCAAACCAATGAATATGTAATTTAAGCCCCATATTTACCTCTTAAAGATATTTTTTAATGTTTCGTTTTGGATCCGGCCCTTTAACCTGCTTACCCGTTTTTGGATCGAATGCCCCGAGGTGTTCGCCATCACTGGCGCGGTACCCTTCAAGCTCACCGTGCTGGGAATCCCATTCATAAATTTTACGCTTTTTATCACCATACCATCGGGCCCGCTTACCACCACCACCTTGTTTAGGGGTTTTAGGTTTACCCTCTTTCAACTCTCCCAACCCCTTAATATCTTCAGTCTTGGGATCAGGAAAATAATCATGGCCGTAATCTTTAGTTCCCTTACGAGGTTTTTTCTTTTCCTCATTTAATTTATTTTCTGCATCCTTCGCTTTTTTCTCCTTTTGTTTCCGGCTCTCCATCGCCCCGGAAAGCGCAGCCTTATCCCTGGATAAGGATTCATTCATTTCGTTTAAAGATGTCTGGGCAGCTTTTAATTTCTCATTCTGATTCTGAATATCCTTATCAAGATAGCGAACCTGATCCTGCCACCCGGAGCCATATTCATGAGGCGGGTTATAAGTCACAAAATCATCTTTATTTGCCTCTGCCTCTTTTACCTTTTTATCGGCTTCCTGAACAGCAGCCCTTGCACCGGGGATCGCCTTCTCTGTCGATGCAATGCGACTGTTTAAGGTCGCAATATTTTTATCTTCAGCATCCAGCTCAGCTTTCGCTTTATCATACTCTCTTTTCAGCCCCTCTTCCGGGTGAGCAGCGTCCCATGCCTGCTGGCGACGCTTTTCTTCCTCCAGACGCTGTTTTACCTGTGCCGGAGTAAGAACATCCGTCACCGACACATAGACCGGTTTCTGTCCGCTCTCTTTCGGGAAACGAATAACGGCCTCACGGGAGTTACCACCGGCCGTAAAACCAGCCGGACGTGAATCACCTTTTTCAGCAATAATGCCTTTTGGCGGGGCTTTCGCGGCCGGAACACCTTTAGGTACGCTCACCTGCAGAGACGGGAGACCCGGAATCGACACACTGAATACCCCCGGACGTTTTGTCGGTTTCGCATCCACCACAGGAACACTCATTGGCCGGCCGGTGACAACCGCAATATGCTGCCGCTCGTCCTTCACAATATCCGCCACACGTTTAGTGACGCTGACCGTCGCCTGGTCCAGCGGCAGGGAGCTGACCGGCGTCTCCGTTACCGTGTCTGCCGGCAATGACGTCACGATTTTTGACATCATTTTCGGATCATCTTTTGCTATCTCAGAAGGCAGCACTCCGTAAATCGCAATCCCCCACAGACCAAACTTAAACGGACCTTTCAGGGCAGCCAGCACATCAGCAACAGCGGCCGACAACGCATCGCCGGAAACGGATAAAGCCAGTCCTTCAGCCCCCGGAGTGGCCAGGGCAGGCAGACCGAAGGCCATCGCGGTGGCCGAAGACTGTCCGCCACCAGAGCTCCCGCTATGATTGCCGCTGTTACCGCCATTACCACCGGGTTTACTCCCGCCGTTACCAAACTCCCCCGGGTTATAGTTATGAATATCCCCGTTAGGTGTATGCGTCGTACCCCAGCCCGGCCCGCTGTTTGGATCCGTACCACCACCTGATGAAGGGCCACCTTTACCTGATGTACCGTTCACATTCCCACTGGCCTGACCACCATTGTGTCCCAGACCTGAATTACCCGGACCTCGTCCGTCTCCGCCACTCATATACTTTTCCTCTTTGACTTTTAAAACAATAAACTAAAATAAAATACTGTACATATAACCACTGGTTTTATATACAGTATAAAAATTACGCTGCCTTGTTTTTCATGTCAAGTCTGTAAATTTGCGTTTTTGTGAAAATGATCAAAAAAACAGCCACTCACACCATGCGCAATCCCCTCCAGATGCAACAAAAACCAGCACAAACGGCGCCGTTCTCCGGCCTCAGTATGTTTTACTGAAATCATTATATGAGATACCAGAAAGCCCCCTCCGGGACAGGAAAAGAAACGGGGGGTCTGGTTCGGGTTGTTCGGTCACTGAACACGGTCAGAAACTGATGATAAGATAGCCTGCGGATATATAACTCAATGAGAAAAAAGAATTAAAGGTAAGGAGACGCTCATGAGACGTTCCGGCAGCAAACTGTGTCTTATCGCCATGATAACAGCGACAGCAACTCTCACTGCCTGTGCTCCAAAGGGCAGCGTGGAACAGCATACCCGGCATTACGTATATGCTTCAGATGACGGTTTTGATCCCAATTTTTCCACCCAGAAAGCTGACACAACACGAATGATGGTGCCTTTTTTCCGGCAGTTCTGGGATATGGGCGCAAAGGATAAAGCGACCGGAAAATCACGGAGTGATGTGCAGCAACGCATTCAGCAGTTTCACAGTCAGGAATTTTTAAACTCACTCCAAGGCACAACACAATTTGCGGGTACCGATTACCGCAGCAAAGACCTCACACCGAAAAAATCAAGGCTACTGGCTGACACCATTTCAGCTGTTTATCTCGATGGCTATGAAGGCAGACAGTAAGTGGATTTACCATAACGCGTCATTACGCGCACCGCTCAGACGGGCTCAGGGCGTTTCCGGCGGCTACGGGATAAAACAGGCAACAACCCCCCCGGAAAACTGCCGGAAACGCGCCCGATAAATTTTATCCTAATGCATGCCTATGCACGCAACTGCATGGCATATGTTTTGACGTAAAATGGATGCCGTAAGCCCTTTTTTACCGACTTTCTGCTTCATCAGCCTGACTGACACGACCATATTCTTTCAGACCGCCCCCTGCTAAACTTCCTTCATATTGCCGCATTAACCCGGGAGGCTCCGCAATGAGCAACACTACACACTACGAAAACGCCAACTTTCTTCGGGAACTGGCTGAAAGCCTGCCCCGCATACTGCCGGAAGGTGGCCCGGACAAAGCTGCGCTGTTGCAGCGACTGGCTAACGAAGAACTGGCCCAGGCAGAGTATGAAGATCAGGTTCGCGCCAAAGTGACCGCCGCCCGTGCTGACACGCGTCCGGGTATGACCACGGAACAACTCCGCCAGCGCCTGCATGGCCGTTATCAGGAACTGCGCGATGCCGTATGACGTGGAATGGAAGCAGGGAGCCATCGAGGATGTAACGACGCTGTTTGACTATATCGCGGAAAATTCATCCCTGTGGGATGCGCAGAACGTTACCGACCGGGTTCTCGCTGCGGCGGACAAACTGGCCGACTTCCCGCGACTCTATGAAGTGGACTCACGCTATGGCGAGGACGTTCGCCGGATCAGTCTGATGGGACAGCATGTCCTCTATGATGTTGATGACCAGACCAGAAAAGTCCGGGTTCTGGCCGTGGTCGGCCAGCGCCAGAATCCCCATATTGTTCTCTAATAACCGGTGACGGGGACGCAATTCATTGCGTGGCCGTCGCCGGTTGGACAAGCACAGCGCGTCAGCGTTTTCCCCACGGCCACCACCGGCGCGGTGTTCCGGCCGGGGTCTCTGCTGTCTCCGGTTTGTGTTCCAGCAGTCTCATGGACTGCATTTCCTGCCGTAGCCCGGCCACCTCCTCCCTGAGTGCTTTTATCTCCGCGATCAACGCGTCGGAGGCCATTTTTTCAGTCTCACCCGACAGTCTCAACTCGTCCCGCTCGTGAGTCTCATCCTGTCTTAACTCACCGTACACCCGGATAAGCTCGCTGGTATCCACCACCCGGCCGCCATCAGCTTCCGTACGGTATGATACGCGGCCTT
>NC_009794.1 GCF_000018045.1 Citrobacter koseri ATCC BAA-895
TAATGCAGAAGCCGAAGAAGAAGCCGCTCGTCGTAAAAAAAAGATCCTGGCATCCGGCAGTGATGGCAAATCTGATGCGTCAGGCACAGGAGGAAGATTACCGCCGGGAGCAGATGGCAGAGCTTGAGCGTTCAGCCCGGTCACATTTTGCGGATATCGGAGGAGAGGATGGCGGTTAAGCGTACCCGTTTTTTAGGTATCCGGGTGACCGATGGGGAGTACCAGCAGCTGCTGGAGCGCTGCAATGGAAGGCAACTGGCAGTGTGGATGCGGGAAACCTGTCTCGATACGCGCCCGGCGCGGTCGTTGCGGCTGCCGTCCATCGATCCGGTTTTGCTGCGCCAGCTTGCCGGGATGGGGAACAACCTCAACCAGATCGCCCGGAAAATTAACGGCGGCCAGTGGTCAGGCGCTGACCGGGTTCAGGTGGTGGCCGCGCTGATGGCCATCGATGCCGGACTCGAGCGGCTGCGGCATGCCGTGCTGGAAAAGGGGGCAGACGATGATCGTTAAGTTTCATCCGCGAGGGCGAGGCGGCGGTGCCGGGCCGGTGGATTATCTGCTGGGGAAAGACCGCCAGCGCGACGGGGCCATCGTCCTGCAGGGAAAGCCGGAGGAGGTCCGGGAGCTTATCGACGCCTCGCCCTACGCCAAAAAGTACACCTCCGGCGTCCTGTCTTTTGCTGAACAGGATTTACCGCCCGGCCAGCGTGAAAAGCTGATGGCGAGCTTCGAGCGGGTTCTGATGCCCGGACTCGATAAAGACCAGTACAGCGTGCTGTGGGTTGAACACCGGGACAAGGGGCGGCTGGAACTGAATTTTCTGGTACCGAACACGGAACTGCTGACCGGCAGGCGTCTCCAGCCGTACTACGACCGGGCAGACCGTCCGCGCATCGATGCGTGGCAGACCGTGGTGAACGGGCGACTGGGGCTGCACGACCCGAACGCACCGGAGAACCGGCGCGCGCTGGTGACGCCATCTTCGTTACCCAAAACGAAGCAGGAAGCCGCAGAGGCTATTACGCGGGGCTTACTGGCCCTCGCCTCGTCAGGGGAGCTTAAAACGCGTCAGGACGTCACTGAGGCGCTGGAAAGCGCAGGTTTTGAGGTCGTGCGCACCACAAAGAGCAGCATCAGCATTGCCGACCCGGACGGAGGGCGAAACATCCGACTTAAGGGAGCCATCTATGAACAGTCTTTTAACGCTGGCGAAGGACTTAGAGCAGAAATCGAAAGCGCAGCAGCAGAGTACCGGCGAAATGCTGAAAGCCGCATTCAGCGAGCACGAGAAGTCTGTCAGAGCGGAACTGAGCGAAAGCGGGAAGAGAATCAGCGCCGCCATCCGCGCCCACGAGCAGGGTATGAGCGCGGCCATGCAGTCGAACCGCCTGAGCGTGATGCGTATGGTCGGGCGGACATGGCTGACCATCACGATGGTGTCAGGACTGCTGTTCGCCAGCCTGAGCGGGGTGTTGTGGTATCAGGGGAGCCTGATAGCGTCAAATCTGGCCGAAATCGACCGGCAGAACGCAGCGCTGTCGAAGCTGAACGCGAAGACCTGGGGCGTGACGTACCTGGAAGACAGCAACGGACGTTTTCTGGTGCTGCCGAAGGGGACGGCCGTAGACAGGACGCAGAGCTGGACGGTCGGGAACGGGCTGTCGAAGCAGAACGCGCTGAGACTGGTGAAGGAGTAAGTGCCGATGACCGAGCTGGAAAAACAGTTGCTGAGCGCATTAGAGCAGCTACAGCAGGACTACTCGAAAAGGCTGGACGAGTGGGAGAGCGCCTTCGGGGAATGGCGGAAAATGTCAGGGCTTATGCAACGGGAGAACGCGGCGCTGAGCGAGCGCGTGACGCGCTTGAGTCAGCAGGTGGAACGCTTGAGCGGGCAACTGCAGCGTTTGAGCCGGTAGTGCAGCGTCATGAGATGGCCGTGGCCGCAGAACGGGCGCACGAGCAACGGCAGCACGAAAAGGAACTGACGGAAGCGCGTTCCCGGCAGCGAAGCTATGACGGTCCGTCGCTGGGCTGAAATGCAGGAAAACAGGGTTCTCATCGGGCATTTACGCTGAAACCGGATGTCATTCACCTGGCTGCATGGCTATGCAGCCAGGTAAAATTTATCTGTCGCGAACGGGGCGGTTTATCGGGTGGTTTGTTGCCGGTTTTACCTGACTGCCACCCCGTTCGCGGCGAACCCGTCCGGGGCGGTGCGGGCAACGGGTGTTATGTTTAATCAGCGTGAACGGCAGATACAAAAAAAGCCCCGGAGGGCTTTTAACTACTGACTTATTTTTTTGAAGATTTGCTGGGTTTCAATTTGTCAGTATTTCCCGGCGTTTTTTTATTGTCACGCTGGCGTTTATCAGGTTCCCCTGTTGAATCGGCAATTCGTTTCGGACCCGGCTTAAGACCCATAATCGTTATCCTTTCAATAGTTAAGAGGAAAGCCCTCAAGCTAGATATATTGACCGCGTTACGGATTATCAAGAGGGGCTAACAAGATTATTTTTTGTTCTTTTAGGTTGATTGTGGTACTGTTGCTATACATGTATAGCAAATGGTGTTCGGGAGGTTTATATGCTTGCTATCCGGTTATCTGATGAGATTGAGTCCCGTCTGGACTCGCTGGCGAAGCAAACCGGCAGAACAAAGACGTTTTATGCGCGGGAAGCAATACTGGCGCATCTGGAAGACCTGGAGGATTATTATCTTTCAGCAGAAACTGCTGCACGCGTTCGCCGTGGTGATGAAGCAGTGCATTCGTCTGAAGACGTGAGGAAGTCACTTGGTCTGGACGATTAACTATTCCGATCGGGCGCTCAAATCGTTACGCAAGATGGACAAACAGAACGCACGACGGATTGTGGATTTTATGAGTTTACGCATTGCAGTTGCTGCCGATCCTCGCCAGTCAGGGAAGCCGCTCAAAGGTGAGCTGGGCGAGTTCTGGCGCTATCGGGTGGGAGATTATCGCGTTCTGTGTGAGATCCGAGATGACGAGCTTGTTATCCTTGCCGCCACGATTGGACATCGCCGCGAAGTTTACGACTGAAGCCCGCTATGCGGGCTTTTTTGATGCCGACAACAGGTATTATGGTAAATACTCGACTAACTACGTGTTCTACTGTTTGTCGGTTTTAGTTAACCAGCAGGTTGTCTTAACGATAATGTAGCCGTTATTTTTAACTAATAAGGTCATATTGTTAACGTCAGGCATAATAAAAGACATTATGGCCTCAGAGTTATCATCAGAAGCAGCTCTCTGCATTACTACTTCGATTCCCTTTTCTTTGAATCTATAAGTATCCAGTTGCCTATTAAACTTAGAAAGACCTACAACCATACTTAGTTTGTTATCTTTAACAGTAAGAGATGCTTCCTGAGTACCATTACATCGGTAGTAAGCGGTGTAACCGTCAGCAAAAGATCGACCGGGGAATATAAATGCTAGGAACGCAATTAACCAATACATAGTTGAGAATCTTGGTATTACACATTTCACTATCCTCTCTTTCATTTTTCGTTCACCATACTTTGTTATCTGATTTTTAATTTTTCTATTTTATAAACCAAGTCCCTACCAAAAAGGCGAAAATTATCCTCAAATAATAATAATTGTTTAAGAACATCCATGAAAGCAGCTGCTTCACCCTCAGTTATGGGAGCTACTCTATATAACATATAACCTGAGTTAAGGGTTTCTTTTATACTTTCTTCAATGCTCATTATAAATATTAGTGGATTATCATTTTTCTTCCCCCATGGGTTTCTAATTAATCCTTCGATGTACTCAGGTCCTTTGCGTCCTATTGCCTGCGCAATATTTTTTATTTCATCTGCGTGAGGGCTTTGTTGTACAGCTTTGTTTATGCCTGCTTGAGTGATTTTCAGAGACTCTACACCGTGTATGTTGTATGAGATAAAATGTAATAAATTAAGATGTAATGCAATTAATCCATTTTTGTTTACATCTGAGTATTTGGATAAAAAACGTAATGAAGTGTTAACTCTCCCTTGAAGCCTAACAATTGGGAGTGCTGCCTTGTATATTTCCTTCTCCGTTAAATGCCGTTTAAAAAACATAATTCTCCGCCTCCGTATAGCGTGTCTATTTTATTTCGTCGTAAAACTTAGCTCTGAAATATTCCTTTAGAACCATCATTTCATTAATAATTGAATCTATCTCATCCATTTTTTCTTGGTATTCTTTTAATGGTGAAGGGAGCGGTAACTCAATATTTGAAAAGTGATTGGCGAGATAGGGATCAAGGTTTCTCATCCATTCAGGCTTTTCGCCAATGCGTTCTTCAACTGAAAGTGAACCTGATAATCTCTGGTTAATAAGATCACTTAGACTCATTTTGGTTTTATTCGAAAGCCGTTGTAAGGATTGCTTTAATCCTATATCTAGCATGATATTTGTTCTTTCTCTCATTACCCCTCCCCCCTCGCTATTGCGTTTTTTGTTGCGCACAAAGCTACCATTGCGCATTAAGAAACGCAATGAAAAAGGAGGGAGGGAGTGGTTTGTACATGATGTGCAGTGCGCTGAGGGCATCAGTGGCGGGTGTTTTTCCGTGGGATGGATGGAGCTCCGGGGATAACAGAACTGACGATCATTTAAAGGATCTTCTTGAGATCCTTTTTTTCTGCGCGTAATCTCTTGCACTGTAAACGAAAAAACCGCCTGGGGAGGCGGTTTGATCGAAGGTTAAGTCAGTTGGGGAACTGCTTAACCGGGTAACTGGGTATACGAGACCGCAGATACCAAAACTGTTCTTTCAGTGTAGCCGCAGTTAGGCACCCACTTCAAGACCTCTCAATATCTCTCTCGTATATATCCAGTTACCAATGGCTGCTGCCAGTGGCGTTTTTGCGTGTCCGTCCGGGTTGGACTCAAGATGATAGTTACCGGAAAGGGCGCAGCAGTCGGGCTGAACGGGGGGTTCGTGCATACAGCCCAGCTTGGAGCGAACGACCTAAACCGAGCCGAGATACCAGCAGCGTGAGCTATGAGAAAGCGCCACGCTTCCCGAAAGGGAAAAAGGCGGAACAGGTATCCGGTAAGCGGCAGGGTCGGAACAGGAGAGCGCACGAGGGAGCCGCCGGAGAGAAATCACCGGCATCTTTAAGTCCTGTCGGGTTTCGTCCTCCTCTGACTTGAGCGTCCATTTCTGTGATGCTCGTCAGGGGAGGCGGAGCCTATGGAAAAACGGCCACGCCGCATCCTTTTCTCCGGCACTTTCTGATTTGAGCGCCTTTGCTTTATCCCGTTATCCGTGAGCCGGTCACGCCCGCCGCAGCCGAACGGCAGGAGCGCAGCGACCGAGTGAGCGAGGAGGCGTCATTTCATCTGTCCGTGCATGGTATTGCGGACGCTCCTGAGCCACATATCACACCTGCCACATGAGGCACTTTCATGAATCGCGCTCTCATGTCAGCATAGTAAGCCAGTATACACAGCGTAAACGCTGTGACTGGTTCAGGGCTGCGCCCCGAAACCCGCTAACACCACTGACGCGCTGGCGCTTGTCCAACGCCGGAGCGACCCGGAAAACATTTCCGTGCCGTCCGGCGTTTGCGAAGGAGGGA